>NZ_JAPKIB010000001.1:734830-737602 GCF_036759925.1 Kluyvera sp. CHPC 1.2972
CGCTCTCCCAGCTGAGCTATAGCCCCAACGTAAAGCTGTCGTGTTGACGGGCGGAATCATATGAATTCCCTAACACAGTGTCAACGGCAAAATAGGCGAAATAGTTCTAATCGCTGAAAAAGCAGGCAAACGCACCATATTGCTCGCCTCCTCGCAGGTTGAAGTTAAACCTGTCACGTTTTCGCATAAAACGATGCTATAACATGGACCTGTAATTCCCACACTGCGACTCAGGAAATTGTATGCTCAAGGAACGAATGACGCCGGAGGAGATTGCTCATCTGACGGGATACAGCCGACAAACCATCAACAAATGGGTGCGTAAAGAGGGCTGGAAAACGTCGCCTCGTCCCGGTGTTCAGGGAGGAAAAGCCCGTCTGGTGCACGTTAACGACGAAGTGATGGAGTTTATCCATAGCGCCCAACGCGCTGCTGAGTCTTCAGCCCCCTATGCGGTGAACGGCAGCGATAATCCTTTCCATACGCTGCTGCTGACGCTGGTTGATGAAATGACCGAGACCGAGCAGAAGCAGCTCACGTCACTGCTGCTACGGGAAGGCATTAGCGGTTTATTGCAACGTTTAGGAATTCGCGGTTAAGCACTGTCTATGAAAAAACTTCCCGCAAAAATGTCCACGGAAGAGCTGGCCGACATGCTGGGGATGACCCGGCAGACCATCAACCGTTGGATTCGTGAAAAAAACTGGCGCACCGAACCGATGCCCGGCATTAAAGGCGGTCGCGCACGGCTTATCTTTATTACCGATGAGGTGATGGATTTTCTGGTGAATACGCCGGCTTTCCGTCAGTTGCCCAACGAAAACCAAATTGATGAACCCGCAGGCAGCTACACGGCCCATGCTTCAGATGCGGTTTGGCGGCAAATTAGCGACGTATTGCAGAACAACATGACACCACTGGAGCAAGAGCGCTTGCACCGCCTTTTGGCCCGTGAAGGAATTTGCGGCTTTCTGGCGCGACTCGGGCTGGGCGACCAGAACGATAAGGTATAAAAAAAGCGGGTTTCCCCGCTTTTTTCACATCTGAACGCCAATTACTGCTGGCTTTCACGTTCGGCGATGAACGCCAGCGCCTTGTTGATACGTTCGATGCTACGGGATTTACCGATCGCATGAACGGTCACGTCCAGGCCAGGAGACTGCCCTGCTCCGGTCACCGCAACGCGCAGTGGCATACCCACTTTACCCATGCCCACTTCCAGCTCATCGGCAGTCGCCTGAATCGCATGATGGACGTTTTCAGCGGTCCAGTCGGTGATGGCGGAGATTTTATCACGCACCACTTCCAGCGGCTGACGCGCAACCGGACGCAGGTGTTTCTTCGCGGCATCCGCATCGAACTCAGCGAAGTCTTCGTAGAAGTAGCGGCAGCTCTGCGCCATCTCTTTCAGGGTTTTGCAGCGCTCGCCCAGCAGTTTCACCAGCTCGCTCAGCTGCGGCCCCACGCGAGTATCAATATTTTCCTGCTCAATATGCCACTGCAGGTGCGTCGCCACGTATTCCGGCGCCATCGTATTGATGTAGTGGTGGTTCAGCCACTGCAGTTTGTCGGTGTTGAACGCACTGGCGGACTTGCTGACCGCGCCCAGAGAGAAGAACTCGATCATCTCTTCACGGGTGAAGATCTCCTGGTCGCCGT
This sequence comes from Kluyvera sp. CHPC 1.2972, assembly GCF_036759925.1. Taxonomy (NCBI): domain Bacteria; kingdom Pseudomonadati; phylum Pseudomonadota; class Gammaproteobacteria; order Enterobacterales; family Enterobacteriaceae; genus Kluyvera; species Kluyvera sp. CHPC 1.2972. The sequence goes on from NZ_JAPKIB010000001.1 coordinate 736,490, forward strand.
GGGACCAGCCCAGACGCACCAGATAGTTCAGCAGCGCTTCCGGCAGGTAGCCGTCATCGCGATACTGCATGACGCTGACCGCACCGTGACGTTTGGACAGCTTTTTACCGTCATCGCCGTTGATCATCGATACGTGCGCGTAAACCGGCACCGGCGCATTCAGCGCTTTCAGGATGTTGATCTGACGCGGGGTGTTGTTGATATGGTCTTCACCACGAACAACGTGGGTGATTTCCATATCCCAGTCATCGACAACCACGCAGAAGTTGTAGGTTGGGGAACCATCGGTACGGCGGATGATCAGATCGTCCAGCTCCTGGTTGCTGAATTCGATTGGCCCACGGATCTGGTCGTCAAAAATAACGGAACCTTCCTGCGGGTTAGCAAAACGCACTACGCACGGCTCATCGTCAGCATGATGTTCGTGACCGTGGCGGCAGCGACCGTCGTAACGCGGCTTCTCACCGTTGGCCATCTGCTCTTCGCGCAGCGCTTCCAGACGCTCTTTGGAGCAGTAGCATTTATACGCCGTGCCTGCTTCCAGCATTTCATCAATCACCGCGTTGTAGCGATCGAAACGTTTAGTCTGATAGTACGGGCCTTCATCCCACTCCAGATTCAGCCAGTTCATACCATCCATGATGGCTTCAATGGCTTCCGGCGTTGAGCGCTCGAGATCGGTGTCTTCAATACGCAGCACAAACTCACCTTTATGGTGACGTGCGAAAAGCCAGGAATAAAGAGCAGTACGAGCACCGCCGACGTGCAGATAGCCAGTCGGGCTAGGCGCGAAGCGAGTTTTGATTTTCATGAGATGGCCTTACGTTTATAAACATGCCGACAACCGGCAAATCCTGGAAATAGAAGTGGGCAATATTCTATCACTCCCACTCGGTTGTTCCCACCGCAAGCGTGTGGTTTGCATTTTTTGCATAGAATTCATACACCATAGCGTGTTTTGCGATCACATCGTCTAATTTTACGACGAACAGATAAATTATTTATAAAAGGCGTTGACTCATTTTCAACTCTCCCTATAATGCGACTCCACACAGCGGGGGTGATTAGCTCAGCTGGGAGAGCACCTCCCTTACAAGGAGGGGGTCGGCGGTT